>NZ_JAVTTP010000003.1 GCF_032248455.1 Pricia mediterranea | reverse complement strand
TAGTTCATTGTCAATTTCCGCCGTCGTGGATTTTGTCTTCAAGAAAAAAAACGTCCTTGTGGGTGTTGTCGAGTTTGTTTTTCTGTTTGTGAACAGTAATATTACGTGCAATAGGGCGCGATGTAAAAAATTATATCTAAATACTTTAAGCCGTCAAATTGAGGTAAAAACATGATAGAATGATTGGAAATTCTAGAGATGAAGTAGCAGCATAGAACAAGTGTAATAATTGATGTAACAAACAGGATTTAGGAAGGTATTTTTTCAGAATACGTGTTATATAATAAACTGAAAGGAAAAGAAATATTAATATGTAAGCAATTTTGAAACCTACGGTATCATTAGTGGTGAAAGAGCCTAAACCGGTAATTGTTTTTTCTATAAAACCTTGAAAAAGAAGATAGAATATTCTGATTCGTTATGGGTGTGTAATTAACTCTGTCCGGTTCACTTTTCATCCATTTCAAAACATGTCGGATCTTTTATCCGACGGGTTTTGGAATGCGCCCCCGCGGCAGCGGCGTTCTCTTTGGGCCCTGTTCTCAGGTCGAACTGTATTCGGTCCCCAAATTTAATATAAAGTTGTTGAACGGTCAGGCTCCAATTATGCAATGGGCTGGTCCACTTCTTTTCAATGTTCTTTGTGGCCAGGTATATCAGTTTCATAAGGGCCATGTCGTTCGTGAACGCGCCCTTGGTCTTGGTCACCTTTCGGACCTGTCGGTGGAAGCCTTCCACCGCATTTGTGGTATAGATGATCTTCCTTATAGGTTCGGTATACTGGAAATACTGCGATAGCTGTTCCCAGTTGCGTTGCCAGCTCTCGATGACCACGGGATATTTGCTTCCCCATTTCACTTCGAGGTTCAGGAGTTCGTCTTCCGCGACCTCTTTGCTCGACGCCCGGTACACAAGTTTCAGGTCGCGCATAAATTCCTTTTGGTCCTTGGAGGCGATATATTTGAGCGAGTTCCTTATCTGGTGCACGATGCAGAGCTGTACCTGCGCTTTGGGGAATACGCCCAATATCGCATCGGTAAATCCCCGGAGGTTGTCCGTACAGGCGATCAGGATATCCTTCAGGCCGCGGTTGTTCAGGTCGGTAAGCACCTGCAGCCAAAAGTTGGCCCCTTCGCTCTCGGAGATGTACATGCCCAATATTTCCTTTCGGCCTTCCTTGTTGATGCCCAAGATGTTATAAAGTGCCTTGTGGGCTATCTTCCCGTCCACCTTCACCTTGTAGTGCATGGCATCGAGCCATACTATACAATAGAGCGGTTCCAAGGGGCGGTTCTGCCATGCCTTGACGTCGGGTATGATCCTGTCGGTTATCTGGCTCAGCACGGTGTGCGAGATATCGGTGTCGTACATTTCCTTTATATGCGAGGAGATGTCGCGATAGCTCATGCCCAGGCCATAAAGCCCGATGATCTTATCGGACAGGTTGTCCGCCAGGATGGTCTGTCGCTTTTTTACCAGTTCCGGCTCGAAACTGCTCTGCCTGTCCTGGGGCGTTTCGATATCGAAGGTGCCGTAGCCGCTCTTGATGGTCTTTTTGCCCTTGCCGTTGCGTTTGTTCCCAACGTTACGCTGGGCCTCGCCGAGATGGCCTTCCATCTCCGCTTCGAGCGCTTTCTCGATGACGTTCTTCAGCATGGGGGCGAACGCGCCGCCCTTGCCGAAAAGGTTCTTGCCCGACATGAACTGGTCAAGTACCTTTTTCTCGAATTCCGTTTGTTCTCCTTTTCTCATGATTCTGTCTGAATAAAATTAATGATATAAAATTTATTTCAGACAGAGTCTCAGTTTACACTCTCCCAAAAAAATGCCATGATTTGTGTAGTTTTCACTTGATTTCTTGAACTTTTCATAAAGTACTTTTGACCAAAGTTTAGCAAAATTATTCAAGCAACCGACCAAACTTTTTCCGTTTACCTCGATTAATACCTTCACCCACGAGCAATGAATACATACATTTCACAAACAAGACCCGTCAGAAGATTTTCTCTCCCTATTTTCCGTTGTCAAGGGTTGCCGAATTTATCCTTATTTCCATTTTGGTCTTGCTGACAGCGTCTTGCGGAAACACCGAAAAACAGATCTTGTCTTCAGCAACCTCGGGCTTTCGGCACGGATCCATAGAAGCCGGCATCGCGGCCATCCACAGGCTGGGGTCGGAGAACAGACTTAAGGTGACCGCTACCGAAGATGCCGGATATTTTGTCGAGGACTCCTTGCAGAACTACTCCGCCGTCGTTTTCCTGAATACCACCCAAGATGTCCTGAACGATGTACAACAGGCCGACTTCGAACGCTACATCCAGGCGGGCGGAGGTTTTGTGGGATACATGCGGCGACGGATACCGAATACGATTGGCCCTGGTACAAACCAACTGGTCGGGGCGGTCTTTGACGGCCATCCGAAGGTACAGGAGGCCAAACTGGAAATTGTCGACACCGGCCATCCCTCCACCAAGGACATGGATGCGGATGGACGAAAAGCGACGAGTGGTACAACTTTAAAAATATAAATCCCAATATCAACGTCCTGATATCCATTGACGAACAGAGTTACGAGGGCGGAACGAACGGCGAAGATCATCCTATCTCCTGGTATCACGAATACGACGGCGGCCGAGCGTTCTACACCGAAATGGGACATACCGATGAAACCTTCGAAGATCCCAAATTTTTGGCCCATTTATTCGGTGGTATCCAATATGCCATGGGGGACGGAAAACTGGATTACGGCCTGTCCAAATCCGACCGCGTTCCCCCCGAGGACCGCTTTGTCAAGAAAGTATTGGATTTTAACCTCAACGAACCTATGGAACTCGACGAATGCCGGGCGAGGGCATATTGTTCGTAGAACGCAGGGGCGCCTTGAAATACTATGATTTCGAGACCCGGCAGACGGAAGCATCGCACAATTAGAGCTTTTCTACGGTAATGAAGATGGATGCTCGGATTGGCCGTAGACCCGGACTATGAAGAAAACAACTGGATCTATCTCTTCTATTCCGTAGCCGGCGAGGAATCGAAACAGCATGTTTCCCGCTTTACCTTGAAGGACAAAGAATTGGACCTGGCTTCCGAAAAAGTCCTGCTCGAGATACCGACCGACCGGCATTGTTTGCCACAGCGGTGGGGCATTGGAGTTCGGCCCCGAAGGCAACCTGTTCATCACCGTGGGCGACAATACGAACCCTTTTGAATCTTCCGGTTTGCGCCTATCGACGAACGGGAAGGAAGACAGGCCTTCGATGCCCAGCGATCGGCCGCGAACACCGATGACCTGAGAGGGAAAATTCTTCGGATAACCCCAGAAGACGATGGCACCTATTCCATTCCCGAAGACAACCTGTTTCCCAAGGGGATGCCGGATACCAGGCCCGAATCTATGTCATGGGCAACCGGAACCCGTTCCGGCATTCCATCGATAGCCGAACGGGCTATCTGTACTGGGGCGATATCGGTCCCGATGCCGGAAAGGCGGACCCCAATCGCGGACCTAGCGGGATGGGCGAGTACGACAGGCGCGAAAAGCGGGGTTTTGGGGGCTGGCCCTATACCCGTGGCTACAACGAAGCCTATAACGATTTCGATTTTGCCGCCGAAACCTCATGGCGCAAATTCGATCCTGAACATCTGGTAACGATTCGCCCAACAATACGGGACTGAAGAAACTGCCCCCCGCCCAAAATCGATGATCCCGATGACCTATTACCGTTCGGAGGAATTCCCACAGGGATGGGCAGCGGCGGCAATCAACCCGATGGCAGGTCCGGTCTATC